>CBDBFC010000001.1:0-2949 GCA_965204665.1 Thermodesulfobacteriota bacterium
GGTAACTGGGCTACTGTGTGATATGCGCTATGCAGGTCTTGGTTCATTTTTGTAGCAATCATGCATGGGTGTCGTTCCAGGGATTCTGTGAGGCCTACAATGACACTTTCAGACTTGAGTCTGAATTAGGTACGTGTATGTGTGGGTTATGATTGTAATAATTATGTGTCAGTGTCTAAACTCTAATAATGGCATATCAAGTAAGAAGTTACCGTGTCAGCATGTATTTGTCTGTGCCCCTCTTACACTATCACCTGTATAATGTACGGTACGTGTCAAAAGAAACGCATATTTTTCCCCGTCAATCCACCGCCAAAAACTACAGCTGTACGCAGTAGATCGCGTGGTAAGTTGCGGAAATTACCGCGTCCATCCGCAAAGAACATGGCGTCAATACGTACGTACTCAGCGATAAATATTTGAATGAAACACACAACCAATAAAGAACAAAGGAAAAAAAGAATAGTAGTAATATAACAAAGTTAAACATAACTACAGTTCTCCGACTCGGTAATGGGCTTCGTTTTGCGGCAGGCTTCGTCTATGGCATTCCTCATGTCTTTCTCGGCCATTGTTTTTGTTTCTAATCGCTCCAACGGAAAGTTCTTGATGCAGACTTTGTGTATGGCTTCTGGGCGTTCCGATAGATTCTTCTCCAGATAATCTAACCTTGCGTGCAAATCCTTCTCCAGAGAATCCAGCCTTGCAAAAATCTTTGCATTCTGACCAGACACAAAATCATGTAACTTCTCTATAAGTTCGGAGACGTCATCTCGTGGAAACTGGGGTGTCTGAGAAGGAACATCGGGAACACACCGTGATAAAGGGAGGGGAGAACGAAATTCATCGTCTTCAACTGGTAAAGAGGATGCTGGGCTTCCTAAATCTAATTCGATCTCAGCCTGGTTTCTCTTAGTTACGGACGTGGGCGCTTGAACACTGGGTGGTACTGTACCGTCATCCTTCACTATGGCGTCGTGTAACTTTTTCGACTTTCCCCAAGCGACTTTAACTTGTTCTCCAACAGCAATACGTCCATCCTTGACAGTAGCACGCTTCAACCAAGAAGTGGTTCCCTTAGATCTCCCTTGCGTCCATTCGACTAGAATCTTTGTAGAAGCAGACATTTCCGTACTTGAAATTAGCGAAATCAATCAAACGAGGCTACAATAGCTAGATGAATGAAAAGAGTGACTTTTGAACTAAATACTATCAAGTTGGATACATTGATGTAGTTGTTGACCAATAGAATTGCCAGATTTAATGTAGAAATTACACATGAGTCCGCTGCTCACCTCGGAAATCTGTGAGATTCCTCAGAAGAAGTTATAAATTGAGAAAATTATCAGGTCAGATCTATTATTCGATTCGATCGACCTGAGAGATAATGCCTTTAACGGACTTTGAGAGACAGAGAATTATTTCGATTTACGTTCAGAGCAACACAAAGAAGACACCTACGCAAATCCAACGGATTATGCAAGAGGAAGGGACTGTAACAACCTACCAAGCTGTACAGAGAACTATCTTACGATGGAAAGAAACGGGAGGCTTTAAAGATCGTGCCAGGAGTGGACGGCCCAAAACTGTACCTGAGGAACACTACAGATTTATTGATGCAGAAATGGCCAAAAATGACGAACTCACTGTTACGGACTTGGAGCAGCTCCTACTAGACAAGTTTGGGAGGAATGCGGTGAAATACTCTTTGCGCACTCTTGCCAGAGCTAGGGAAGATCTCGGGGATCAATGAAGACGTTTTTGAGGGACAAGTATAAGCCCAAAAATTTGGTCGAATTAAAGGCTGGCATCAAGGCATTTTGGAAGACTCTGACGCCATCCGTTTGCAGCAGGTATATTGATCATATCCAGAAAGTAATGCCAGACGTCATAAAAGAAGATGGTGGCCCCTCTGGACATTGACCGTATTAAATTTTATTTTATCTATACTATCCTTATTATTTTAAGCCTCTCTTTAATTTCTTTGCGTATATAATTTTATTCATTCAAAATTCATTCTTATCAGCGCGTTCGAAGTACGAATCTCATTAATGGTACTGATTACGAAATTTACCACAGATGCCTTTGAAGTATACCGCGGACATCCGGACTAATCAATTACGGTCAATTGGGGGATTTCCGCGCGTCGTATTGCGGAATAATATGCGTTTCTTTTGACACGTACCGTACGTACCTGGTAACCCTAACCCTACATTTCTAATTGGCTCAGAATTGACCTCCAAGCACACTGCCAATTCCTTTTATAATGGAGAAGTCGAAGAGGACATACGATTATATGGGCTTGTCCATGAGTGCAAGTATTTTTCTGATGCTGACCGTGAACGACACATGGAAAAATTATCTGAAATTCGACGGTACATGATCTACCCGCACACAGACTGCAGTGCGTCTTGTAGAGGAAGAGGTACAAAATAGCTATACATGTTTGACACAATTAATTACTTACATCCAAGCATGCCCAAAACCTTCTATATACTTACAGGTTGTGGTCGACTATGGGATACTGATGGAATATGGTCTTTAACATTTCCACATTGCATGTACAAATGCAAGGTATGTACGTATGTTAACAGATAATGATGTAGCATTATAATATTATAGGATGTGTCAAATCACCGTCCATGCCTCAAGTTGTAACAACATGTCAAATACACATGCACACAGAATGCAGTAGCGGGAATTCCTAACCTGTTGTTGCCAGATGTTTGCATAAAATTCTCCGGAATTCCAGATGACCTTCTGTAAGGAACACTGTAAACTCCTAAGGGACATGGATCCCAATTTCCCGACATCTCTGCGTGGATTCCTACAATATTGCAAGACAGGTTGGCAACTAATATGACCAGTTCAAAGCTTATAACTTCATACAAATTACACATAATATAGGGACTAATTTGGATGAACACGAGGAATGTGAAGACATGGAGA